>NZ_CWKH01000009.1 GCF_001245615.1 Mycolicibacterium neworleansense | reverse complement strand
GGCCGCGGCGTGGGTCGGCACGGCATTCGCCGCATGTGACGAGGCGCTGACGCCGACCGGGGCGCGCGATGCCCTGTTGGCCGCCGAAGGGGCGGACACCGAGCTCACCACCCAGTACGACGTCGCCGCGGGATATCGCTGGCCGGCGAGCATCCCTGAGCGTGTGCTGCGGGGGTCGCCCGTCAATGCGGGGCAGGGTGTGGGGCTGGTGCGGCGTCCGGTCGGTGCGGCCGAGATCGTGCACTCGCTGTCCGAAGGGGCGGAGCAGCTACTGCGGCGCTGGCATTGATGAGCCTGCCAAACCGCCGAGAGCGGCGGCGATCTGGCAGGCCCGGTGTGTATTTAACTTGAGCGGCAATTAGTTGTCAGCCGAATCGCGGAATTCGCTGCGGAATGTGCTGAAAAGGATGCAAACACGTCCATTGCTGTGCCTCGAGCCGCTTCGGGCAATGGTCGCGCTTCGGTCCCACGCGTCATCGCGCCAGATAACTGCAGCTAGATATCCATACTGTGGTTTGATCGCCAGTCCCCGGGGCTGACCGTGACGGGTGCTTGGGATAGATGCAAATGAGAACTGAAAGACGTTTCACAGACGTCCGTCCGGCGGTACGGGCCCCGTAGCCAGTACGTCCTCGACGGTGGCGAGCACCCGCCCCGCACCGTCTTCGGGGGAGATTGCTGCGGCCATCCTCTTGGCGTGGTCGCCGAAGCCGGCAACCGACAAGACTTCGCGTATCGCCCCGCCGAGGACGTCCGCGCTGAGCCGATCACGCGGGATCGGCCGCGGGCTGACGCCGAGGGTGAACAGTCTGCGGGCCCAGAACGGCTGGTCGCCGTACGCCGCCGGTACCGCGATCGCCGGAGCGCCGGCGCGCAGTGCCGCCGCGGCC
>NZ_CWKH01000008.1 GCF_001245615.1 Mycolicibacterium neworleansense | reverse complement strand
GGTGTGGTCGATGTCGCAGCGTTGCACCGGGGCATCACAACCGGGGAAGCGGCACGTCAGGTCACGGAAGCGGATGAACTCCGACAATGCCACCGACGGGCGATACCCCGGCTCGGCGCCCTCGGGGGCGGGCGTATTCGGTGAGTCGCTGAATTCGGGCGGCCCGGGCTCCTCGCCAATGTCGGCGACTGTTTTGGCATCGGTTGGCGCGGCGGGTACCACCAGAGGCTTGATCTTGGCCTTGGCGGCCAGGTTTCGCACCGATTCAGCGGGTAGGATTCCGTGCCCGGGTAGATATCCCGGATCATCTGAAGTCCCCTCGAGGGTGGCCTGCTCGGCCAACACGTGAACCACCGCCGCGTCAGCGGCCGCGTGTTTCTGCCCGGCCGGGCAGTCCTCACGGCCGCACCGGCAGGCCAGCTGGGCTTGCAGCCGGGCCAACGGCCCCACCGCATCGGCACGACGCCGCTCACGGGTGCGCGGATCATGCTCACACACCGTGTCAGCCAACGCATCCAGGCGTTGATTCAAGGCAGCCCCATCGGCGGCGTCGATGTTGGCCACTACCGTGGCCGTGCCCGGGCGGCCCGGATCGATCTGCACAAACCGGTCCTGGGCCAGATCCGGCGGGACCCGTTGCCCGTTGGGGTCGAGTTTGGCGACCCATTGATCGATCCGATCGCGCAGTTGGTTTTCCGAGAATCGCATCCACCGATGCGCCCGAGCCGCCAGCTCAGCGTCCACCTCGGCCCACACCGACCGATCCGCGGTCTCGGTGCGGGTGATGATCATCCGAACCACCCGATAATCGATATCGCCGACGGCGAAGCGGGCCGCCACCTGGGGCAGCTTGTCGCGCAACACCCGGGCGTGATGCACCTGGGTGCGGGCCCGGCCCCGGCTGATCCGCATCGCCGCCGACA
>NZ_CWKH01000007.1 GCF_001245615.1 Mycolicibacterium neworleansense | reverse complement strand
CCGACCAGCCCGGGCAGAACGTTTTGACCAGGTGGTGTGCCCGGCAGTACAGCTTGGTGTTGGACGGATGGGTCGGGCCCTGCGGATAGGGCATGGTGTGGTCGATGTCGCAGCGTTGCACCGGGGCGTCACAACCGGGGAAGCGGCACGTCAGGTCACGGAAGCGGATGAACTCCGAGAGTGCCACCGAGGGGCGGTACCCGGGCTCGGTGCCCTCGGGGGCGGTGGGTGCGGCGGGTATCCGTACCGGCTTGAGCTTGGCCGTGGCGGCCAGGTTTCGCACCGATTCAGCGGGCAGGATTCCGTACCCGGGTAGATATCCCGGATCATCTGAAGTCCCCTCGAGGGTGGCCTGCTCGGCCAACACGTGAACCACCGC
The DNA here is from genome assembly GCF_001245615.1 of Mycolicibacterium neworleansense. Classification (NCBI taxonomy): domain Bacteria; kingdom Bacillati; phylum Actinomycetota; class Actinomycetes; order Mycobacteriales; family Mycobacteriaceae; genus Mycobacterium; species Mycolicibacterium neworleansense. The sequence continues at coordinate 566 of NZ_CWKH01000007.1, read as the reverse complement.
CGCGTCAGCGGCCGCGTGTTTCTGCCCGGCCGGGCAGTCCTCACGGCCGCACCGGCAGGCCAGCTGGGCTTGCAGCCGGGCCAACGGCCCCACCGCATCGGCACGACGCCGCTCACGGGTGCGCGGATCATGCTCACACACCGTGTCAGCCAACGCATCCAGGCGTTGATTCAAGGCAGCCCCATCGGCGGCGTCGATGTTGGCCACTACCGTGGCCGTGCCCGGGCGGCCCGGATCGATCTGCACAAACCGGTCCTGGGCCAGATCCGGCGGGACCCGTTGCCCGTTGGGGTCGAGTTTGGCGACCCATTGATCGATCCGATCGCGCAGTTGGTTTTCCGAGAATCGCATCCACCGATGCGCCCGAGCCGCCAGCTCAGCGTCCACCTCGGCCCACACCGACCGATCCGCGGTCTCGGTGCGGGTGATGATCATCCGAACCACCCGATAATCGATATCGCCGACGGCGAAGCGGGCCGCCACCTGGGGCAGCTTGTCGCGCAACACCCGGGCGTGATGCACCTGGGTGCGGGCCCGGCCCCGGCTGATCCGCATCGCCGCCGACA
>NZ_CWKH01000006.1 GCF_001245615.1 Mycolicibacterium neworleansense | reverse complement strand
CGGCGGCCCGCCGCTTCTGGTCCAACAAGGCCGCACACCGGGCCTGCCCCGCGGCCGCCGCCGACTTCGCCCGTTCGAGTTCCTCGATGCGCCGGTGCAGCGACGCCTCGTCGGCATAGGGATTGACCTGCGCCAATTCCGTCAACTCGAACATGCGTTCGATTATGCCACCGGGCTGTGACAAGCCCATTCAGCCCACTCGTCGCAGCACCATCACGTTGTCGATCAGGATGCCGTGCTGTCCATCGGGCCCGGTCGCCTCCCGCTCGTCGGTTCCCACGCGGACGCGTTCCCATTGCGTGTCGTCGAGCTTCAGCGAGCCGACGACGTCGTCGGCGCTGGGGAACTCGAATTTCCGTACATGCTCGGGAGCCCAGGGCGGCGCTGCACCGTGATCGACGATGACCAGCAGGCCGCCGTCGGCCACCGCACCGGCGGCGCGGCGCAGGATCCCGGCACGGTCCATGGCGATGGGCGATTGCAGGAACTGGGCGGAGACCAGGTCGAAGCGGCCGTCCGGGAGGCTCTCGGACAGGTCGTGGCGCTCGAAGGTGATGCGGTCCGCCACGCCGCGTTCCTGCGCTTCGGCGGCGGCCCGGGCGAGCGCGGTGTCGGAGACGTCGATGGCGGTGACCTGCCAGCCGTTTTCGGCCAGCCAGACGGAGTCACCGCCCTCGCCGCAGCCCAGATCCAGCGCGGAGCCGGCGGGCAGGTCGGTGGCGATCTTGGCCAGCTGGGCGTTGACCCGTCCGCTCCAGATGCGGGGACGCTGGCCGTAGTGGCGCTCCCAGTACTGGGTGGTGACGGCCGTCTGGGTGGGCCACGGCGGGACCGGTAGGCCGACGTCCTGGCCGAGCAGGTGCTGTACGACGGCGGCTCCGGCCTGGCTGCCCGAGGCCACCGCCGCGGCCACCTGCGGCATCTGGGCACTCAGGTCGCCTGCGGCGAACAGGCCGGGGACCGAGGTGCGGGTGAACCCGTCGACGACGAGGGCGTCCGCGGCGATGGGCCCGGGCGAGG
>NZ_CWKH01000005.1 GCF_001245615.1 Mycolicibacterium neworleansense | reverse complement strand
CCAGGGTGGCAAAACGACTCAACATGCGTGAACTTGCGCCTCTCGTGGTTCTGGATCCTGATGGTCTGCGACGCGTCATGGTCGTCAGAAGCCATGGCATCCAAGGAATCTGTCGCGACGAATCATGTATGGATCGCGTTTCGAAACGGTGAACAACGCCCCAACAGTTCTGACCAGACTTCCGTCCAGTGGGGGTTTTGAAACTGTGAGCCGGCTGATAACACGCTGTGGGGCAAGGCGGTTGGCCCAGCACTCTCTCGGTCGCGGCGAAATGCATTGACGCTCAGTGTCCTTCAAACAGCAAAAGGCGCGGTTGAACCGGAACGAACCGGTTCAACCACGCCTCTTGGGGTGGCAGAAGGTGTCAGACCGCCTTGGTGACTCCGAGGTAGGTGACGACGTCGTCAGTGTTGTCGGTCGAGGCCGTCAGCGTCGCGTAGGAGCGGATGAAGGACTGGCCGGCGCACTGGTCGAACTTGATCCGGACACCGGTGATCGTCACGCGCGTCTCGCTGCCCTTGAAGGACTTCTTGTCGATCGGGACGATCGTGACCGTACCCGGCTTGAGGTAGACCTTGCCCTGAAGGTTGATACCGGTACCGAAGCCGACGTCAGTGGCCGCGCCGGTGAACGGGACCCTGATCGACGGGGAAAAGCTTGCGCCAGGGTTGATTTCCATCTCGTCGGAGACGATGCCGCAGCCGATCTGCTGGCCGGCCTCCAGTGATCCGCCGGTGAGCTTGGTCTTGCCCTTGCCGGTGATCTTGCCGGTGAACGTGCCACCGACGAGGTACTCGCGCGAAGTGATGGCGGTGGTCAGCGGGGCGACGGGCAGCTGGCTCTCGTTGCTGCCGCTGACGGTGACGTGCCAGCCGTCCGGGGTGTCGAGCACACCGGGTGCGGCCGACGGCACAGCGCCGGTGTCGACCGGCGGGGGCGGCGGGGCATCGGCGACCGGGACGGCCGGGTCCGGCGGGGGCGGGGGATCAGCCTGTGCAAGGGGCGCAATCGCTACAGGGGCCAACATGCAGACTGCAGCCAGGGTGGCAAAACGACTCAACATGCGTGAACTTGCGCCTCTCGTGGTTCTGGATCGT
>NZ_CWKH01000004.1 GCF_001245615.1 Mycolicibacterium neworleansense | reverse complement strand
CTGCAGCGGCGCGGGCCGCCTGCGCCACGAGGGCCAGGACCGCGGGCTGCCACGGATCGGTGAGGGCGGCCAAGTCGGCCGACATCCGGTCGGCCGCCATCGTGTACTGCGCCAGGTCATTGGTGCCGATCGACAGGAATTCGACATGCTCGAGAATCTTGTCGGCCAGCAGTGCCGCGGCCGGGACCTCGATCATCACGCCGGGGGTCAGCCCGTACGTACGTGCCCGATCGGCAAAGCGTTTCGCCTCGGCCGCGGTGGCGATCATGGGTGCCATCACCAACGCGGGGTTTCCGGTGGCCTTTCCCGCGGCGGCGACCGCCTCGAGCTGGTGCGCGAGCAGACCGGGATTGCCCTCGGCGATCCGGATACCGCGCACGCCGAGCGCCGGGTTGGCCTCCTCGGGATGTCCGGCGAACTTCAGCGGTTTGTCCGAGCCCGCATCGAGGGTGCGGACCACCACTTTGCGTCCGGCGAAGGCGTCGAGCACCTCACCGTAGATCTCGGCCTGCTCGGCGACCGTCGGCTCGGTGTCACGGTTGAGGAAGCACAGCTCGGTGCGGAACAGCCCGACGCCTTCGGCCGGGGTGTTGCGCGCACTCCTGGCGGCGGCGCCGTCCTGCACGTTGGCCAGGATCGCGACCGTGTGGCCGTCGGCGGTCGCACCCGGGCCGGCCCACTGCCGGGCGGCCAATGCGTCGCGCTGGGCGGCGGCCACCGCGGCCGCGGCCTGGGACGGATCCGGATCGGCGGTCAACGTGCCCGCGGTCCCGTCGAGCAGGACCATGGCGCCGGCGGCCACGGAATCGAGCCCACTGACCGCGACCACACACGGGATCCCGAGCTGGCGGGCGATGATCGCGGTGTGGCTGGTCGGCCCGCCGAGTGTGGTGACGAGCCCGACCACCAGCTGCGGGTCCAAGCCGGCGGTATCGGCGGGCGCCAGGTCCTCCGCGCACAGGATCGACGGGATATCCGGTAGGGGTACACCGGGTTCCGGGAGGCCGGACAGTTCGGCGATGACGCGGTCGCGGATATCGCGCAGGTCGGTGACCCGTTCGGCCATCAGGCCGCCGAGCTGCGTGAACAACTCCACGAACTGCTCGACGGCCTCGGTGACGGCGCGGACGGCCGGCGCCCCGGCGGCGATCCGCTTGTCGGCGGCGCC